>NZ_JBJMQP010000106.1:0-2198 GCF_045802625.1 Hyalangium sp.
CGAGAAGGGTGCCGCGGAGCTTCGCAGACCGGAGCGAGGGCCGCTCCTCGTCATGCTCTTGGAGTGTCTGGTCGACGGGACGCCTGCGGAGCTTCAACTGCTCCTTCGTTACCTGTCCCTGCAGCCACAACCTGAGGCTGCCTTCTGGCGCAATCACCGGCAGCTCTTCTGGGCCGCGGCAGAGCGTGTGCTCGCGGAAGGTGCTCCTGGAACGCTCATCTGTGAGCTGGTCGCGGCGATGTATCGCGGCAAATGGTGGGCCGAAGACTGTGCGTACCCTCTGGCCGTGCCGGAGAAGTTCCCCCTGGCTTGCCAGGCCATTCTCCAGGGACTCGTGGATGGCCGCTTCGAAGATCTCGCAGACGTCGGTCTGCACCGCTTCCATCCGGTGACATGGCACCACGTCTTTCACCACGCTTCGCTCCTCACGGAGCGTCTTCGCTTCATCGAGGTCAAACCGTTGGAGCGGGCCGTGGAGAGCCTGCGAGTCTCGGCGGCCGGAGCTTCCCCTCCTCCGGCGCTGGCGGACTGGGCGCGTTATCTGGTTCAGGAGTGGATCCGCCTTCATGGGCTGCGTGCCAGGCAGGATCTCGAGAAGCTCCTGCAGCTGACGGAGTTCCCAGGGTTGGGACCCGCGGTGGCCGTCGCGCTCCAGGACGCGCTCAAGGCTGCCGCCGCGACGGCGGATACGCCACTGGCGCTCCGTATCCTGGAGGAGTGCGGAGGGACACCGAACGCGCTCCGGGCCGTGCTCACGCTCCAGCTGGAGCGGCCGGGGTTCAAGTATCGGACCAACTCGTCCCTGGACTGGTTGCAGGAGGAGTTTCGTCGCGTCCTCCACTTCCCCTGGAGCGAGCCCATCTTTGGCATTCAGGTGGCTCAGTTGTTCCAAGGCGTGCGTGACGTGCGCTTCGCCCCGCTGGCCCAGGAGGATCGCGTCGAGGTGCGTGGAGATTGTGTCTATGTGCACGAGCCCAGCATCCGGCAGATGGTCGACGGCATCGAGGACAGAGAGAAGCTCCTGGCGACCGCCTTGCTGTACTTCCTGCACGAGTGGATTCACGTGCAGCAAGGCATCGGTGACAAACGCATGGTGGATCTGCTGAGGGAGACGGGCGGTGAGTCGACGCTGATGCACCTGGACCTGTCGGCGGACCACGCAGCCGCTCGATTCACCCAGCGGGTCGAGCCCAGGTGGACTCTGGGGTGGCTCAAGGAGCTGCAGAGCCGCGCCCTGCTCGACTATCCGGTGGGCCGTGGGCACACCTTCGCATCGCGTGGCCGCAAGACGAACCGGCTCATCTCTCTGCGCTTGGATGCACTGGCGCGCATGGCTTCTCGGCCGCCCTCATGGTTCTCGAAGGTGGGCGAAGGCTATGTCTTCGCCGATCTCAGCCCCGGGGGCGGCGCCATGTTCCTCCTCGTCAGTGGCCCCCCCGTTTCAGTCGTGGGCTATACCCGGCTCTCCGCGGAACAGGCGGCGTTCCTCACCACGATCATGGATCAGCGAGAAGGCGGGGAGGACAGGATCGAGCACCTGGATTCGTTGCTCCGCATCAGCTTTCGATGGGTCTGAGCGGCTTCAGGCCGCCTCCGTGAGCCGTCGGCCCGGGACTTGCGATCAAGCCTCCGTGACGGAGGCATGAATGAGCATTCGAGCAGGCGCGCTGGGAGCAGGACTCGCGGTCATTTCATTACTCACGGTGGGTTGCGGTGACCGGACCCGGACAGTCGACCTGCGAGTGGATCCAGGGCCTGCGCCCTCGGAGGGCAACGAAGTTCCCTCGGATCCTCCTCCTGTTCCCTCGGTGGACTCCGGCACTCCCACGGCCTCCACGCCGGATCCCACGCCAGTGACCCCGCCCGATGGCGGCACGCCGCCGGATCCGGGGACGCCCGATTCCGGCACGCCGAAGGATCCAGGCCCATGGCCCGCGGAGGTGGTGCTCAACTACACCCAGTCGTTCGGCGTGGGCACCCCGCAGAGCGTGGGGCTCGATGAAGGGCTGAACCTCTGGCTGCTCGATGGCAATCGCATCGGCGTGCTGCGCCCGGGCGACACAGCTCCCACGTGGACCACGGGCATCGGCCAGGCGCGCCAGCCGTTCGGTTGGGATTCGCTGGCCATTGGCTCGACGGTCATCTGCGGCGGTGAGGCCGGGCGCGCGTACGTGGGCTACCGCGCTCCCGAGATGCAG
>NZ_JBJMQP010000107.1:0-5948 GCF_045802625.1 Hyalangium sp.
CTCCCGGACGCGAGGCAGAGCACGGGGCGCGTGGCGACGAGCCTCCGCCTCTCGGGCGAGCTCGGAGGCGCGCGGGGATCCGCGAGGGCGTGGTTCCGGAGGGATCGCATCGGCCTGTCCGGTGGGCCGCAGGCAGAGCAGGGCGCCCAGGCCCAGCGGGTGGGCGGCGTGGAGCTGGAGGCGCGCAAGCTGCTGGGCGGCTGGCAGAGCCTCTCGGCGACGCTGACGGTGTCTGGCGAGGACGTGACGGACGCGGAGGGAAGCACGGCGGCGGATGCTCGCCCGAGCTGGCTGCACGTCAGCGCCATGGGCATGGACGAGCTGGTGCTGGCCGGAGGCCGCTTGGTCGTCGCGCCGTCGATGCGGGTGGAGCGCTCGGGGCCGTACACGCTGCTGTCTCCGAAGCTGGGGGCCACGCTGGAGCTGCCCGCGAACCTCGAGCTGCGAGCCAACGCCGGGCAGGCCCACCGCGCTCCCTCCTTCCAGGAGCTGTACGTGCGCCAGGGGCTGCTGCTGCCCAACCCCGCGCTCCGGCCCGAGCGGGCGCTGTACGCGGATCTGGCGGTGGTGCACCACACCGAGCACTCCATGGCCTCGGTGGGAGGCTTCTACAGCCTCTACGAGAACCTCATCGCCTATGAGCTGTATCCGCCCTTCGCCGCGAAGCCCTACAACTTCTTCGCCGCGAGCGTGGGCGGGCTGGAGGCCGAGGGCGAGTGGCGCCCGTACTCGTGGGTGGCGGGCACGCTGGGCTACACGCTGCTCGTCTCGCGCAACCTCCGGGATGATCCGCGCTACTACCTCAAGGAGCTGCCCTACCGGCCGCGCCACAAGCTGAGCGCGCGGGTGTCCGGTGGCCCTCGCTGGCTCACCGGGCGCGTGGAGGTGGCGGCGCAGTCCTCGCAGTTCACCAACCGCACCGAGGAGGCCGTGCTGCCGGGACGGACATTCGTCCACGCGGGGCTCTCGAGCACCCTCGGGCACGCCCCCGAACTGACCCTCTCCGTGGAGCTGAAGAACGTCTTCGACGCGCACGCCGAGGATCTCGACGGCTACCCGCTCCCGGGCCGCTCCGCCTACGTGACGTTGACGGCGGCGTTCGGCGGTCCTTCTTCCCCTGCTTCCCCACAAAGGACGGACTCGCGATGAGCAGCACGAGCAGCACACAGACCCAGAGGGAGCACCTGGCTCCCCGGTGGCTGGCGATGATGGTGGCGGCCCTCGGGCTGTTGCTGGAAGGGTGCCCGCAGACGGGCGCTGATTGTGGTGAGGGCCTCACGAGCTGCTTCGATCAATGTGTGGACCTGAGCAGCTCCACCACCCACTGTGGCTCCTGTACCCGCATCTGTGGACAGGGACAGGTGTGCTCCGAGGGAACCTGCCAGTGTCAGCAGGATGCCAGGCTGTGCGCGGGGGCGTGCGCCGTCGTCGCGTCGGATCCGCGCAACTGTGGAGCCTGCGGCCTCATCTGCGGCCAGGGCCAGGTGTGCGAGAGCGGCCAGTGCAAGGTGTCCTGCTCCCAGGGCCTCGCGCGCTGCGGTGACTCGTGCGTGGACCTCGCGAAGGACCCGGGGCACTGCGGCACGTGCGAGACCGCGTGCGGCGATGCGCAGAGCTGCCACTCGGGTGTGTGCACCTATGACGTCGTCGCGGCCTGCTTCAACACCGGCCAGGTCGTGGGCATCCAGGCGGGCACGACCCTCAAGGGCCCCAACCGCCCCGTGGGAGATCGCCCGCAGTCGGTGGCTCGCATGCAGGACGTGCTGCTGGTGCTCGACGCCGCGAAGAAGCTGCGCGAGGCCCGGCTGGTGGACTACGCCACCCTGCCCGCGGCGCCCGCCACGGATGATGCGCCCAACCAGGTGCTCGTCGAGGACCCCTACGTCTACGTCCTCAACTCCACCAGCAACACGCTCCTGGTGTTCCAGCGCAAGATCGAGCTGGGGGCGCTGACTGAGGGCACGCGCTTCCCGCAGGGGCTCGGGCTGGAGCCCGTGGCGCGAGTGGACTTCGGCGCCAACACCAACCCGTTCGGCATGGCCCGGCTCGGCACGGACCTGTGGGTCACGCTCTATGGCAACCTCGGAGGAGACGTGTCCGCCGGTGGCAAGGTGGCGCGGGTGAATCTGGCCGATCCGCTCCATCCCCAGCTGATGACGCCGTACATCCAGCTCCCGGGCGGTGAGGCGCTCCAGCCGTTCCAGGGCAGCAGCCCCATCCCCTCGCCCTCGGGCATCGCCGCGCTCCGGGGCCAGCTGTACGTGGCGCTCAACAACCTGGACCCGAACACCTACGGCTCGGGTGGCCCCGGCCTGGTCGCGCGCATCAACCCGCAGACCCAGGAGGTGAAGTACCTGCCGCTCGGGGACAACTGCCTCAACCCGGGCTGGCTCGCCCCCGTGGGGAACAAGCTGCTCGTGAGCTGCGCGGGGCAGGCCACCTATGACGCCAGCTTCAACCTCGTGGCCGTGGAGAAGACGTCCATGGTGCTGCTCGATGAGCAGGACGTGGTGGCCTCCGATCGGCTCATCGTCTGTCCGCAGAGCGGCGGCACTTGTGCCCTGCCGTCCGCCGGCCGCTTCGCCGTGGTAGGCAATCGGGCCTACGTGGGCGACAACAACGCGGGCCGCATCTTCGTCTTCGAGGTCGCCGGCTCGGCACTCACCGAGGTGCGCGGGCTCGATCCGGCCACGCAGCCGCCCATCCCCGCCTGCCAGCGGGAAGCGGGCTTCTCTCTCGTTGGCGATGTCGTCGCCATCCCGTAGGAGTCCTTCATGAGGATCCGCTTCGCTCCGTTGTTCCTGCTCGCCACGCTGGCGCTGTCTGGCGCGGCGGGTGCCGCCGACACGCAACACGCTCCCCGCTTCCTCGGGCCGAAGCGGGAGGGGAAGGTGCAGCGCGTGGTGACGATCGCCCCGTCCCTCACGGACATGGTGCTCTCCATGGGCGCGGGGGGCACGCTCGTCGGTGTCTCGCGCTTCGATACGGACAAGGCCGTGGCGGCGCTGCCTCGTGTGGGCGGGTTCGTGGATCCGTCCGTGGAGGCCGTCATCGCGCTCAAGCCGGACCTCGTCCTCGTCCAGCCGGGCCCTGGCAACCAGCGGCCCGTGGAGCGCATGGCGGAGCTGGGGATTCCCGTGCTCCTGCTGCCCCTGCACACCGTGGCGGACACGCTCGCCGCGATCCGCGCGGTGGGGCAGGCGCTCGGGCACGAGAAGGAGGCCGAGGCGATCGTCTCCCAGTTCGAGGCCACTCGGGCCCGGATTCGCGAGGCGGCCAAGAAGCTCCCCACGCCGCGAGTGCTCTTGGCCTACGGCTTCGAGCCCCTCGTCGTCGCCGGGCCTGGCTCCTTCGCGGACGAGCTGCTGCGGGATGCGGGGGCCCTCAACGTCGCGGCTGATGCAGGTTCGGCCTATCCCGTCTACTCCGTGGAGCGCGTGGTGCGAGCCCGGCCGGATGTGGTGGTGGATGCGGCGGATGTGGACGTGGGCAAGGAGAAGATCCAGGCTCTGCCCGGGCTGTCCGCCGCGCGGTGGGTGAAGATGCCATCCCTCGCGTTGCTGCAGCCGGGGCCTTCGCTGGGGCGGGGGCTCGAGGAGCTGTTCCGCCTGCTGCACCCGGACGTCCCGGTTCACTGATTCGATTCCAACGCCCGAGGTGGCCCGGCGTGTTCACGGAGTGGAGGAGAGCGGAGTGACACGCGAGGGCAGGGCATTGCGCGCCTCGCGGGTCCTGGGCCTGTGCGCCGCGGGGCTGGCGCTGACCGGGGTGGCGTTCGCCCTCGCCGTCCGGTTCGGCGAGCAGCCCATCTCCCTCTCCGCCGCGCTTGGGGAGCCTCAGTCCTCCGATGCCGTCATCTTCTGGTCCCTGCGCCTGCCTCGCGCGCTCCTGGGAGTCATCGTTGGGGCGGGGCTCGCGGCGTCCGGGGCCACGCTCCAGGGGCTGCTGCGCAACCCGCTCGCGGATCCGTTCGTGCTCGGCGTCTCCGGCGGTGCGGCGCTGGGCGCCACGCTCGCGATCGCCTTGGGGCTGGCCACCGTGGGGCAGGTGGCTCCAGGGCTCCTGGGAGGCTTCGAGCGGCTCTCGGGGCCCGCGCTGCTCGCGTTCCTGGGCGCGGGAGCCTCGGTGCTCTTCGTCCTCGCCGTCAGCCGAGGCCACTCCACCCGGGCTCCCTACGCCACGCTCCTCACAGGCGTCGTCTTCAACACCTTCGCCGCTGCCGCCATCACCCTCATCAAGGCGTTGTCGAACCCGGACCGGCTGGGGGAGCTTCTCTTCTGGCTCGCGGGGACGCTCGGCTACGAGCGTACGTCCACGCTCGGGCTCGCAGCGCTCCTCCAGGCCGTCGCGCTCGGCGTCATGGTGGCGCTCTCCGGAAGGCTCAACTTGATGATGCTGGGGGACGAGGATGCCGTGGCGCTCGGCGTTCCCGTGGCGCGCACGCGGCGGCTCCTGCTGCTGGCCACCAGCGCCAGCGTGGCCGGAGCCGTGGCGCTCACCGGGCTCATCGGCTTCGTGGGGCTCATCGTCCCGCACCTGCTGCGGCTCGCCTTCGGGCCAGATCAGCGGCTGCTTGTGCCGCTCTCGGCGCTGGGCGGTGCTGCGTTCCTGGTGCTGGCGGATCTGCTGACTCGGTTGTCCTACCCGCTCTTCGGCGGAGAGCCTCCCGTGGGCGTAGTCACCGCGCTGCTCGGAGGCCCGCTCTTCATCGCGCTGCTGTACCGGCGGGGCAGTGCCATGTAGGCGCAGAGGTGTGCCGTCGAGCAGATGAATGCGATAGCTCATTCAACATATGAACTCAATGGCAGGCTCTATCATGGCGGCAGCCGGTAAATGGCGCCTGCTCAAGACGGTCACCGAGAGTTCTTCATGAGAACAAGAAACCTACCCCTCGCACTCGCACTCGCACTTGCGCTTGTGCTGCCGAGTTGCGTGCGTCCGCCCAACTCTCCTGTCGCGCCAATAGAGGACGACAAGACGATTGTGTTCCCCTCATTCTTCGACCGCGCCGCTAAAACGGTAGGGGCCGAAGGGGGGACGTATGAACTTGACGGCGAAACACTCCGGGCAGTAACGATTGCCGCCAACGATCTCCTCCCTGTTGGTGATAAACCTCGGTCATGCCCCAATAGACAAGAAGCTTACTTCTACAGGGTGATTCGGCAGGGCAACATTGTCTTCGTTTATATTTACCAGAATCCGGGATATTGCGGCCCTGAGCAGTTGATGCTGGATTCCGGTGCGAAGTATGCGATCAGTACGGACGGTCGTATCCTCCGTCGTGTCCTTGATGGGCAACCTGATGGACCCGGCAGTTTAGAAACAGGTGACGATGGGGGCATGGGCGTTCCATCCAGGCCAGGAGTGACTCCTGCCTATGACGCCATCTGGAATCAATCCTCGCGCACTCAGCCGCGGGAGGCTCCGGACGGCGGCTTGTCGTGGCCACCGGATGGAGGCCCGGCGGACGCGGGGCCATAGATCCAACCTGTCAAAGCAGGCTCTCGTCATTCATTGGCAACTGGCGGTGTACTTCAGGGAGTTGGTTCCGCCAGCTGGGGCTGCCGCTGGCACGCTGCCGCCGGCGCTACCGGCCGCCGGCGGCCGTCGCTAATCGTTGTCCTCGCGTCAGCTCCTCGATGTCCACCATGCGCCTGCGGGTCTCGTGCTCCGTGAGGAAGACGCGCAGCGCATCCCGGATGAAGGGCAGCGACCGGGTGAGCTTGTCCGCGTCCAGGATCTCCGGATCCACGCTGGCCCGGTGGCACGCCCGCGCCACGGTGGTGGAGGCAATCACGGCCGACAGGCCGCTCCGCGCCACCACCTGATCAAACAGCGAGGCCGTCTCACGCTCGGGCCTGGCGGGCGAGCGCGACGCGGCCGCCGCGGGCAGCTCCGGATCCGTGTTCCGCCGCCGCAGCAGGTTGCGCACCTGGGCGCGCAGCAGC